>NZ_JBPWPK010000002.1:0-8257 GCF_053548195.1 Rothia sp. 11254D007BW | reverse complement strand
CGCCACCATCAACGCCCTAGGCACCGCCATTATCAACGGGGATATGGAGCTTCGCACCTACCTGATGGAAGCCGGGTACAACCTGAACCCGCGCACCGGGGAAATCGAAGAATTAGCCGGGTTCGTGGAGGACTTCAGTAAGCGCAACGCGCAGATTAACACCCGCAAAAAAGAACTGATTGCCCTGTGGGAAGCAGAGCACCCCGGCCAGTTGATCGGCGTGGACTTGATGAACCGCATTGACCATCAAGCCTGGGCTGATACGAGAGCTGATAAGACCAGCGAGAACAGCGCCAACTTCGAAAAATGGGCCACCGAGCTAGCTGATTTAGGGTTTGTTGCCCCTACCCCCTCTGGTCGTTCTACGCGCTTTAATGCCTTGCGGAACGCCGATAGCCTGGCCCCCGGTTTTTACCACGACGCTGCCACCCAGGTTCTAGCGGTGCTTTCAGAGCAAAAATCAGGGTGGTCAGTTGCTGATATCAAAGCTGAGGCGCTGACCTATTGCGCCGAAAACAACGTCATTGCCCAGGCATCGGGCCTTGAGGATATTACCGGGCGCATTGTGGACGTCACCCTGAGCCGGTGCCTGCTCATTAACCCGGATATTGACCCTTATCGGGCACCAACGCACCTGCCCCTACTGACCTCCCAGCAGGTGGTAGCTACCGAGTCCAAGCTCTTTGATTACACCAGCGCCCTGGTAGCGCGTGAAACCTCGTATGAGCTGTCCTATAGCCCCCTAGCAAAGCCCCTGAAGCTGGGGGCGCACCAGAGCGTTGATGAGCGCGTACTGACCCGGCTCTTTAGCTCACGGGTGCTCACTGATGTTCAGGGAAAGCGCCTGTCCATGCCCACTGATCCGGCGCATCGTCAGGCTCTATCGGATATGGCTGGCACCCACCAGCTGGTGGTGGTAACAGGGCCTGCTGGGGCGGGTAAAACCACGCTGCTCAAAGCCTCAAAAGCCGTGGTTGAAGCCCGTGGGGCACGGCAGTTCATTGTCGCGCCTTCGGCTAAGGCTGCCGAGGTTGCCCAAGCAGAAACCGGGGCACAAACTAACACCGCCCACGGTCTGCTCAAGGCCTTTGGGTACGATTTTTCTACGGATGAGCACGGGGTAACGACCTGGAGTGAACCAGCTGAAAATCACCACGTACCGCGAGCATGGGCCTTGCGCCCGGGAGATCAGCTGGTGGTTGATGAAGCGGGCATGTTGAGCCAAGATGTGGCCGTGCGCCTGCAAGAAATCGCCCTGAAAACCGGTGCCCAGCTGGTAGTGACCGGCGATTATGCCCAGCTATCGGCGGTAGGACGCGGTGGGGTACTGCAACAGTGCGCCCAAATAAGCCCTGTAACCACTGACCTTGAGAGCGTGTGGCGCTTTAGAACCGCTACTGGTGAGGTGGATGAAGCCTACGCCCAGCTGTCCTTGAAGATGAGGGCACGCCATAACGCTGGGGCTATCTTTGATGAGCTGGTAGACCGTAGCGCGGTTGTTTTGCACGCTGATGAAGTTAGTGCCCAGCACGCTTTATCCCAGCAGTGGCTGACCAACCAGCAGGCCGGGCACAGCACCGTAGTTTCAGCGAGCACTAATGAGCTGGTGGCTGGTGTGAACGCTGAGGTTGCGCTTTTGCGTGGTGTTAGCGGGGATACTGCCTATGCCCAGGATATTGTGGATGGCCGGTTCGTGCAGTCGATGGAGGGCCAGGCTATTACGGTTGGCGATGTTGTCCGTACCCGCGAGAATAACCGCGAGCTGGGTGTGCTCAACGGTAAGAGCTATGTGGTGCGGGGTATCACTGAGGGCTTTGTGCGGGTGCAGTCCACCGATAAGGACGGGTCTGTGCATACCTTGCCGGTGGAGTATGTGGCTTCATCGGTACAGCTGGGGTACGCAACAACGGTGCATAGTTCTCAGGGCATGACCGTTGATAGCGCTCATTTGCTGGTGACTGGTCATACCGACGCCGCTGGTGTGTATGTGGGCTTGACGCGTGGCCGGTTTGAGAATGTGGTGCATTGTGTGGCTGCGGATTTGGATGAGGCGCGTGAGCAGTTTGTAGAAGCAATGGGCCGTGAGCGGGCTGATGCTGGTTTGGGTGCTGTGGTTGAAGGGCTACGGCAGATGCTGGCTGGTACTGACTTAGAGGCCAAGAGGCCTGAAGAGTATCCGGTGGTGGGTCATGTGGCAGATATGCGTGCTGGTGATGGTCTGGTAGCTGGGGGTCGAAAGTATCTGGTGGCTGGTACTGATGGGCAGGGTACTATCTATGCTGTGGGGAAGAATCGGGGCGGTAAATATGCTGTGCAGATTCTTCAGAAGCCTGCTGGTGAGGCTGTGGATATGGTTCCTGGTGGTGCGGTGCCGCTTCCCCCTAGCCTTCATGCAGAAATACAGAAGTACAGAAATCAGTATGTGCAGGCTCATCAGGCCTTACGCTTTGTTCAGCAGACCCAGGACTGGGTTAAAGCTGTGCGCTATCGGCCCCAAGAGGTTCTAGAACTTACCCAGGCGCATCAGCACCTTGAGACAGCGCGCCAGGTTATGGAGCAGGCTCAGCAGGGTGCAGCAACAGCACGCGAAGAGTACACCCACGCCCGCCATGACTTCGAACGTCAAAGAGGGCGAGCAGAATACGAGCTGAAACAGGCTCAACAGCGCAGGGACAGCCTGGGATTCTTCCAGAAGATGGTTAGCTCCAATATTCCGTTACGTCAGGCTGAACGCGCCCTTGATGAAATCACGGCCCAGGAGCCTTCAAAGGCACAAGTGCAGCAGGCTAATGCACAGTTGGCTCAGGCTAAGGAGGGCTATGAGCAGGCTCAGCAGCGTTTGGCGCAGGCTCAAGAGGCGCTGGGGCAAGCTCCTGTACTGGCTGGGGTGAGTTCTGCTGTGATTGATCAGCAGGGGGTTATTCATGAGCCTGATTATCAGCAGATTAGTGCTCAGGCTAAGAAGCAGCAACAGGAGGCTGTGCAGGTGTTGGGGCGTCTTACTGACCGGGGGGTTCCTGCTCAAGTGTGGTCAAAGGATGCTCAGGATCGGTTAGCTTATTCTGCTCGTGTGGCGAAGGCTGTGTCTGCTCGGCGGGCAGAGGCTAGTTATGTTTCTTCCCCTCGTGGGTGGGGTTATGAGCGTGGTGGAGGGCCGGGGTTGGAGCGCTAGGGTCGGGGGCCTGATTCTGTGCGTGGGTTTGGGCCTGTGCCGGGGTTTGACCCTGGGGCTGATTATGGCCCGAGCCTGTAAGCTCAACTGTTCACTATGGAACAGTTGAACTATCCCCTTGGAAGCCAAAGATGTGGTAGTCCGACACAACTATCGTGCCGGACTACCACTTAACTAGATTTTAGATATAGCTACTGTGCGTGGCGGCAATTATGTTTGACCCACAACATGAACCCACGTTCACCTAGAATTATTACGACCTTAAGCACGGGGTGAATAGCGACGAGCTTGAGCGCATTACGCCATGCATATCCATGAAGGCCTCCAGCCGCACTGGCCAAAATACGACAAATCTGCTCGTTCTGGTTCTGTGTAGTGGCATATCGGCCAAGCGAATAAAGAGGTTCTTCCCTCACTTCGATACCAGCTACAGCTGCCTGAATTTCACTTCGGCTCGTACTAGTGGTAGTTCCATCGGGGTCGATAATTGTAATCTTGTCAGCAGCTACATCCTCGATTACTTTCGTAGTCTGTCCATCAATAACAACAGTTGTAACGCTACCTGTACTCGTCGACGTTGTTGTTATATAGTTCCCCTCAATCTCGCGCACAGTAGTACTCGCGTTACCTGCGGTAAACGCTGATAGGAACATGCCAAACGCCACTACGAAAACTAGCAGTGGTCGAAAAATACCTGTTAACCTCAACATTGAAGTCCCTCCAGATTCCTACAGAGTGTTATGTAACATACATTACATCAATAACCGCATGTGAAGAATACCTGTAGGGTTAAAATATGAGGATTTTACTGTTACTAATATCAGCAACTTGCCTGATTTTCGGGTGTGTGCTTTGGCTCATCGGTTTTCAAACTGCTGGGACCGCACTGGCAATCTCCAGTGGAGTCCTGGTTCTGATTTTTTCAGTAGTGCAACCTCCACAAGAGGAAAGCAATCCTACACAGCTAGAGACCGTCCTTGACTGGGGCCTGGTCGCAATAGGCCTAGGAGCATTCGCTATAACAAAGGATATGTTCTTCTTAGTCTCAATTGCTGTTGTAATAACAACCAGTCCTGGAATCAAAAAGATGATTAATCAGCGAACGGCGAAGAAGGAAACCCAGTCAACCAAACATCCTCAATAAGCAAAATTACAGGAGCCACCCCTGAGAAGATTTCTATCCAATAGAACGCTTTGCGGGGCGCAGGACGAGGCCTTTGAAGCCGTTTTGCTTGCCTTGACCCTGGCCTTCTTCGGTAACGTTAGCGTTAGGCAAGTGAGCTTGGGCCTCTTGAAGAGCTACACGGAAGCGGCGTTTGAAGTCATGAATCTCCTGTGCCTGAGAGCCAAACTGAGCCTGAAGCTGTTCCCAGTTGATGTACAGCGGGGCCTGGAGCTGGGGGAGACGGCTAGAGAGCCACAGGTAAATGTCCAGCGCCAGGGGTGATTTGGACTCGCTGAGCAGTTCGCGCCAGGTTTCAGTTTCGACCGGGACGGCGTTGCTCTGAATGACGGACTCGAAGAAGTCGTCTGAGAGCAGGAGGTAGGACTCGCGTTCTTTGATGTCGGCGTTGGCGTCGAAGACGATTTCGCGACCGCGACCGACCATCAGGTCATATTCGGTGATTTTGGTGTCGCCGTTTTCGCGGTGTTCGGTGATCGAGACGTTGATGGTCATGGAGAGCACGGCGCGCAGTTGCTTCTCAGCATTTTTAGCGGTTTTGCTATCCCATTTCAGCCCAAGGTCTTTAAGAAAACCACGGTATGACTTGGATAAATCAATTCGAGGTGAGCCGGTTTTTTTGGCTTCAGTGGTCAGATATAGCAGGGCTGCGCGAGCGAGTTTTCCTGAGGGGATGAAGCTCTCGACGCTGCCGTCGGGGTTGGTGATAGCACCGGCTGTAATGGCGGTGCGGTTACGGCCGTTCTCGCGCACCCAGAGGTTGCTCTCGATGGGGCGATAAGGCAGGGAGCCGTAGATAAGGGTTGCCGGGTAGAAGCTCTTGTGAAGCTTTTCTACTTCCTCGTTAGAGGCGGTGGTGGTAACGTTTGAGATGGTATTATTTTCCATGTCATTCCTTTGCTTTAAGCGGTGTAAGGACTGGCAAGCCCTCAACCTGTTAGCGCAGGTATGGGGGCATTTTTTATGCCGTTGTACTACCCGTTTAGCCTACGCTGCACTTGGTCTTGTTGCAGCTCTACACGCGGGTAAGTCAGTTTTTCTTTCGCTTGTCAGGTGGGACGTTTACGGGGAAGGGCAGGCGAGTGGGACATTTAGCCCGAAGTGGCCCGAAGTGGGTGGGGGATTTAGCCCGAAGTGGGTGGGGGATTTAGCCCGAAGTAGTGGGGGATTTAGCCCGAAGTAGTGGGGGATTTAGCCCGAAGTAGTGGGGGATTTAGCCCGAAGCCTCTAATGAGAACGCCTGAGAACGCACTAGTGAACAAACGACTTATCTAGCGAAATTAGACGTTCACCAAAAGGCTATTAACAAAAGGCTTTTAACAAAAGAAAAGGAATGCTACGCATACTCTCCCTTTTCTTGAGTGCTCAATCGCCGCACTCAAACTCTGGCTTTGGCGCCGTTGGCGCATTCTGCATTCGCTCGTGCCTCGCTCATGCTCCTGTGGGGGGGACGCTCCCGCTCCCCCCGCACCCCCCCCTAGCGCTGGCGCGCAAGCTACCGCTCGCTCACCCTGCGCCTGCTCCCTCGCAAGCTCGGTGCGCTGGCTCCGGGTAAGTGCTCGCTCTCGCTTGCGCGCCTGGAATCGGCATTTTCGGCTTTTCGTGTGGTTGAGATGGGGTTGAGTTAAAAAGTCTTGTTAAGTACGCGCGCGAAAATTTTTTTTGGCAAAGACAGTCGCAAATATCGCTAAAACGCCCAAAAACCCACTTCTAAGAGCCTGAAACTCCAAAAACGCCCGGAAACCCGTCCGCAAATTTTTAGGGCCTTAGAAAGGCTTGCAGAGCTTTTGAGGGGTGAGGCGTGTAGACCCTGGGGGCAGAGGGGGCCAGAAAATTTTTTTTTTACATGTACAGCTGCATGTACTCAAAACCCCGGATAACTAGCGCAAAAACCCTCTTTTGCAGACCCTCTTCAGAGCTATAAAAAGCCCCTCTGACTAGCGGGGACACGGACACGCACGCCCTTTGTGGTCTATGGTTTTTGATAAGCCCCCTCTTCACGGCTCCCCGGTACCGACACTTTGCTGAATGCGCCGTGAGGAAGACCGAAGAGGAGGTGAGTACTGTGAAGCGGAAGAAGGCCGAAAAGAAGGCCCGCGAAGCTCGCAAATGGGTGGAGTCCATTGCGAAACTTCTACGGGCCGTTGCTGAATTCTGGAATGCCATCGACGGTTAGTTAGGCCTGTCGTAAGCATTCCCCAGTACAGGGTGCCCTTCATCTGATTTAGCGGTCGGTGAAGGGCATCTGCTTTTGTCCCTCAAGTCTAACACTGGGGTGTTTTGTTGTCTTTAGCGCGTATCCATGCAGAAAAAATACCGCTACGACCACCCCGCCCCAAGGGAACTCTCTCACTTATCCAAGGCGAGCTACGGAAGAAGAATCACGTGTAGGACACCGCCGTCCGCACCGTCCATCCATCCGTCTCCCCGTAAGGAAAAACCGTGCGCCCCAGCAACCGCACTTGCCCCGTCTGCCGGAAAAACTACACCGGAACCACAGCCACCTGCTCCAGCGCCTGCCGAGCCAAAGCATCCCGCCGAAAGCGCGCCGGCCAACCCATCGCCAACCCCTACAGCCCCCAAGAAGTCGAAGAAATCCTGACCGAACTGCACCAGCTGCAAGTGGGAAATCAGCGTCTACGCACCGGGCAAAAGCGCACCAAAGACTGGAAAGCAGAAGCAACCAAAGCGCAGGCAAAACTCGTCACTGCCCAAAACCGGCTAGCCCCCTACAGCGAGCAAAACCAGATCCTGAAAGAAGAGAACCGCCAGCTCACCCGCAAGCTCAAAAACGCTGGCCGACTCATCTACCGACTCCAAACGTCACTAGGAGCACCAAGCACCCTCATCTCTGACTACATGCACTTTGCCCGCTGGTACTACAACCACAAACCCCATCGCGAATGGGACGAGCACGATTACACCCGGCACAAGCGATTCATCAAGTTCCAAAGCCACGCCAAAGCCCAAGCAGAACACAAACGCCAAGAGCACCTCAAGAAGCTGCCCCCAGCTATCAAAGGACTCATGACCCTAGAACACGAAGAAGACTAAACACCCCAACAACACCACCACCCAAAAGCAAAGAACAAACACAACTAAGCAAGCCACACACAGACCACAAACCACCAAGAAAACCATGATGAAAGAACCAGAGCACTACCCAAGAACACCCACCACTACTAAACTAGAAAATAAGAGATAACAACAGGCACGTATGCCAAACACAGTTTGGGCTAGCGCCCCGTGACAAAAACGCACACCAACCCAGGGCGAAAGGAGGTCAAAAGAATGAAAGGCGGAATGGTCTTCTTCAAAGGCACCGGCGGACAAGCTGCACGGCGCTATCTTGAGCAAGATTCCCAGCTAGCAGCCAGCGGTTACTACACCGAAAACAACCAGCTTCTAGCTACCCGCACCGCCTACACCTCCGACGGAAATATCGAGGATATTCAGCTTCTGACCCCTGAGGAATACCAGGGGTGGGTTGAGTGGATTGACCCGCGCACCGGCGAAAAGCGGGGCACCCTCAAAGAGCGCGTTCACCCAGTCACCGGCAAAACTGAGCAGTCCGTCATGTTCATTGACAAGACCATCAACGCCCCTAAATCTCTCTCCGTCCTGGCCGCCATTGACCCGCAGTTCGCCACCGTCCTAGAGCGCACCATGGGCCGAGCTGCCGAAGCTATCGGGCGCTACCAAGCGCAGAACCTGCACACCCGCATCATGAGCCAGGGCGTGCGCTCATGGGTGCCGGTTGAACGCCTAGAATCAGCCACCGTGGTGCATAAGACCTCCCGCGAGGGTGACCCCTTTTGGCACCTGCACTTCCAGACCCTGAACCGGGTCTATGTCGGCGGACGCTGGCGGGCGCTGGATACTGCCGAGTTGGTCAAACACAA